>NZ_JAVRBG010000002.1:320603-340692 GCF_031845265.1 Mesonia ostreae
AACCTTCTTCCGAAAATCACTCAGCTACCAAATTTCATTTTCAAATTAACACATTGCCACATTTTCAAATCATCACCTCACCACCTCAACTCATTTTTGCAAATAAATCCCACATCACCACGCCCGCGCTTACCGAAATGTTTAAAGAATGTTTGCTCCCGTATTGCGGAATTTCAATCACTTGGTCGCTCATAGATACGATACTTTGCTGAACACCTTTTACTTCATTCCCAAAAACAATAGCGTAAGTTGTGTCTTTTTGAGGTGTAAAATCTTGTAACATCATAGCATCTTCGGCTTGTTCTATGCTTAAAATTTTAACTCCGTTTTCTTGCAGACTTTTGATGACGTCTTCGGTTTTTTCGTGGTGTTCCCAAATTACGGTATCTGTCGCACCTAAAGCCGTTTTTTGAATGTCTTTATGAGGCGGAGTTGCAGTTATTCCGCAGAGAAAAATTTTTTCGATTAAAAAAGCGTCGGCTGTTCTAAAGACAGAACCTATATTATTAAGACTTCTAATATTGTCTAACACCACGATAATGGGTGTTTTTTTGGCTTCCTTAAAACCTTCAATAGATTTTCTGTCGAGTTCGCTATTTTTTAATTTCCTGTTTTTCATAGCTGCAAAAGTAAAATTATTTTTGGCATCGAAGGAGAGGTACTTGGAAGAACTTCTAGCGTTTATTTTGCGTTAGGGATTGCAGCGGTTACCCTGCAGGGAGCGATAGCGAACCGAAGCGTAAAAGCGAAAAGCCCGGCCGCAGGCAACGCCCAAATCAAAAACGATGAAGCCTTATACCAAATTAGTTTTGAAATGTCGTGAATAAAGCGAAGTTGCTTTTTCGTTAAATGACGCTGCGATTGGTTTGTATAGCATTAGCTATGGAGACTATGAGCAAGAAAATATAACGGAAAATGAACGAGTTTTAATGCGATATTACACAGCTATTTTGGTATTATTTATTCTTAAGAGTTATTTTTTAACTCCTCAGTAAAAAACGTATTTTTACTGTTCGAATAAAAAAGATAGATTTTGACTGCAAAAAAAGCTCCCAAGGTGACTCCGTTAATGAAACAGTACAATGGCATTAAGACCAAGTATCCCGATGCGTTGTTGCTCTTTAGGGTGGGCGATTTTTACGAAACTTTTGGAGAAGATGCCATCAAGGCAGCGAAGATTTTAAACATTATACTCACCAATAGAAATAATGGCGGAGAGAAGCTAGAATTGGCTGGTTTTCCGTATCATTCTTTAAATACGTACTTGCCTAAATTGGTGAAAGCGGGGCAGAGAGTGGCGATATGCGATCAATTGGAAGATCCTAAGCAGACTAAGAAAATTGTAAAACGTGGCGTAACCGAGCTGGTAACGCCAGGAGTTTCTTTAAACGATGAGGTACTGCACAGCAAAAGCAATAATTTTTTGGCAGCCGTGCAGTTTGGGAAGAAATTGTACGGAATTTCATTTTTAGATGTTTCTACAGGAGAGTTTTTAACAGCTCAAGGCGATGCAGAACATTTAGATAAATTGCTACAAAACTTTATGCCGAGTGAAGTTTTGATTCCGAAGAAATATAGGAAAGACTTTACGGAATTGTGGGGAGAAAATTTTCATACTTTTTACTTGGAAGATTGGGTTTTTCAACCCGATTATGCCCAAGAAACGCTTACCAATCATTTTGAAACCAAGAATCTTAAAGGTTTTGGCGTAGAGCGTTTACCAGAAGGGATTATCGCATCTGGTGCGGTTTTACATTACCTAGCCGAAACTCAGCATAAAAAACTACAGCATATCTCTTCTTTGTCGCGAATTGCGGAAGAGGAATATGTGTGGATGGATCGATTTACAATCAGGAATCTAGAGCTTTACCAAGGAAATGCACAGCAAGCGGTCACGTTGTTAGATGTGATAGACAAGACACTTTCTGCGATGGGCGGACGCTTATTAAAACGTTGGTTGGCGCTTCCGTTAAAGAATAAAGAAAAGATTGAAGCCAGACACGCTGTGGTAAAGTATTTTATAAAACATCCGAAGCAGCGAAAAGAAATTCAGGAACATATTAATAAAATAGGCGATTTAGAACGCTTAATTTCTAAAGTAGCTACCCAAAAAATCAGTCCGCGGGAAGTGGTGCAGCTCAAAAAATCTTTGGATGCTATTATTCCTATTAAAAAGTTATCTGCATCGAGTGAAGCGGAGGCTTTGCAAGTGATTTCAGAAAATTTACACGCGTGTGATTTACTTCGGAAAAAAATAGAGGAATCTTTGCAAGAAGAAGCTCCAGTAAATATAAATAAAGGAAATGCGATTGCTGCTGGTTTTTCTGAAGAGTTGGATGAACTCCGTCAACTAGCATTTTCGGGGAAAGATTATCTAGATAAAATGCTGGCGCGAGAAGTAGAAGCCACCGGAATTACAAGTTTAAAAATAGCCAGCAATAACGTTTTTGGGTACTATATAGAAGTGCGAAATTCTCATAAAGACAAGGTGCCAGAGGAATGGGTGAGAAAACAAACCTTAGTGAATGCAGAGCGTTACATTACGGAAGAGTTAAAAGAATATGAAGCCAAAATATTGGGTGCCGAAGAGAAAATTTTTGCTTTAGAGCAAGAGATTTTTCATAAGTTGGTGCTTTGGATGGCAGATTATATAGAGGTGATTCAAAAAAATGCCTCTTTAGTGGCGCGTTTAGATTGCTTGCAGAGTTTTGCGCAATTAGCTTTAGAAGAAAATTATAACGAGCCTTTTATTAATTTAGGACACGATCTGCATATTGAAGAAGGAAGACATCCCGTGATTGAAAAGCAATTGCCAGCGGGAGAGTTGTACGTTTCCAATAACTTAAGTTTAGACCGTGAAGAGCAACAAATTATTATGATTACCGGTCCCAATATGAGTGGTAAGTCGGCTATTTTAAGACAAACAGCTTTGATTGTGTTATTGGCGCAAATGGGAAGCTTTGTACCTGCAAAAGCCGCTGAAATTGGTTTGGTAGATAAAATTTTTACTAGAGTGGGAGCAAGTGATAATATCTCTTTAGGAGAATCTACGTTTATGGTAGAAATGAATGAGACGGCGAATATTTTGAATAACCTCTCTGAACGAAGTCTTATTTTATTAGATGAAATTGGACGCGGAACGAGTACCTATGACGGAATTTCTATCGCTTGGGCGATTAGTGAATACTTACACGAGCATCCTTCTAGAGCAAAAACTTTATTTGCGACGCATTACCACGAATTGAATGAAATGACTCAGAGTTTTTCGCGAATTAAGAATTACAACGTCTCTGTAAAAGAGTTAAAAGACAATGTGTTGTTTCTTCGAAAACTTACTCCAGGCGGCAGCGAGCATAGTTTCGGAATCCATGTAGCTAAAATGGCAGGAATGCCACAGCAGGTATTGCATAGAGCTCATAAAATTTTAAAAAAATTAGAAAAGTCACACGGAGAAGATGCGCTGAGCAATCAGATGAAAAGTGCTACGGAAAAAGAACCTCAACTTAGTTTTTTTAAGTTGGATGATCCATTGTTGGAAGAAATAAAAGAAGATATATTACATATTGATATTGATACACTTACGCCAGTGGAAGCTTTGATGAAATTAAATGAAATTAAAAGAATGTTAGCAGGGAAGCAGTTTAAGGAAGAAAAAAAATAAATTTTCTTATGATTTTGTTTTGCTAAACTAAAAAAAGGATTAAATTTGCCACCGCAATCACGGTTGCACGTTCATTATCAGATTACGCGAAAATAGCTCAGCTGGTAGAGCGCCACCTTGCCAAGGTGGAGGTCGCGGGTTCGAATCCCGTTTTTCGCTCAGAGTCTACTAGTTATTTATATTATTGTAAAAACATATTAGCTCGGGTGGTGGAATTGGTAGACACGTTGGACTTAAAATCCAATGAACATTAGTTCGTACGGGTTCAAGTCCCGTCCCGAGTACAAAAACCCTCTTAATCATTTGATTTTGAGGGTTTTTTTGGCAATTAACTATTTAATTTTTCTCCCTTTAATAATGCACAGAATAAAAATTTAATTTTTTAAATAGAGAGAGATAGGAAACACTAAATAATTTCCTATGAATGTCTATCATTTTTTATAATCATTTTTCTAGTAATTGGGCTTTCTATGGTGGAGGTATTCTTTCTTCAATAGAATGCAATGCACATATTGAATAATCGTTAAGCCACTTGGTCTCTAAAGTATCTGTTTACGGGAATACTTAATACTGATTACCTTGCCGAATTTTATTTTCATGCATTTCTAAATATTTTATTATTTGGATGTAATAATTTTCTCGTAAATTTGTTAATTAATTGTTAATACATTATTGTGGATAACAGTTATCTTTCTCATTCCATTATTAAAATAGAGAAAGTTAGCATTGCATATAAAATGAAGCAAAAACAGATCAGTTTTATAAAACCATATTTACGCCCATTATTTTTCCTAAGTTTTTTCAACCTCTTTCTCATTTCTTGTTCGAACGATGACCTTCCGAACGCTGAACTTCCGAAAGAAACTATAACTTTAGACGGTATAATAACGTGGGAGGCTATTACAGATGCTATAAATGCAGCTAACAAAGTAATAATTAATGGAGATGCTCCTAATTTACAGAAGCCTTTACTCATTCCCTCAAATAAAAAAATCGAAGTTAATGGATTGCTTAAAATTCAAAACGGGTTCATTGACGCGGTAATCGAAGATGTGGCTATTAGCGATACAAGCATTACTGTAGAGAATGCAAAAACAAAATATTTTGCAGGACAGCAGATTGTTATTTCTGATGATAACCAACCTACACAGGGTGGAGGTACAGGACAAACAAGAAGGATGGGAACAGCGATAACCATTACTTCTGTTACTGAGAATATAATCAGTTTTGCAGAGCCAATTAACGAAACGTACACTATGGCAGCCAATGCTAAAGTAGGGCATTGCAAATCCGTAATTTTAGTTGAAAACGCCGGAAATGTATCTATAACAGGAACGGGAATTGTTGACCAGAATAAGGAAAACCAATTCGATGTAGAACCGCTATACATTAATCGAGTAGGTGAAGACGTGCGGTATGGATGTGGTGTCACAGTAAACGGTTCTTATAATGTGTTTGTAGGGAAAGGTCTCACATCCAGAAATGCAGTTTTACATTGTGTTCAGTTTCATGAAAGCTATGATTTCGATATAGATACTCTGACGGCAGATGGGGCGCACGACAAGGGGTTATTGCTTCACGATGTTGATAACTTCAGAGTTACGAATGTAAGGGCGTTAAATTCTGATTGGGAAGATGGGGTTTATCTGCATAATGATGCAACCAATGGATTCATTGATGAAATTTATACTGAAAACTGTTCTCGTCATGGCTTCGGAATTGGAAAGAATTCTTCCAATATCACGGTAAACAATGTGATTGCGAAAGACTGTGGTAGGGCAGGGCAGTTTTTTCTAAGTTCTAATATAACTATTAAATCCTTTATGGCTATTGGAGGTGGCAAGGACAGATATTTACAAGAAAACAGACCGATGTTTGTTATCATGGGCTTGACCAATAGCGAATTTATCATTGAAGTTTCAGAGAATACACTTGCTGCAAATGGTATCTCAGTAATTGGGGGTTCTAAAAATTTAAAAATAAAAGCCAAAGTCAAAGGTTTAATAAATTCTGAAGCGAGCGGTAATGGGATTGTTTTTGGACGTGCGAGTGGTATGTATCCGAAAAACATAACTCTCTTAAACTCTTCAATAACAGAGAATAAAACAGGGGTAATAATCGAGGATGGTTGCGAAAACATTAAAGCTATAGACAGTGATATTACAGGAAATACAACTAATGTAATAAATAACGCAGGAGAACAATGGAACTGCTCCTAATATTTGACTAACAAATTACCTTGGCGGAAAAGTAAATTTTTACTTATTTTTTCATCCCAATAATCTTTTCTTTGGTTAGATCTAACACAGTTCTCAATATTCTTTTAAGGTCATATTTAAGATCAATAGCGTCCTAAGCGTTTTTGGGGATAATTTGTAAGAACCTATTATAATTGGGTTTCGATAGCTTTTTATAATGATTGAAATTCTTTTTAGTAGTACGGTTTCTTCGGCCTATCGAAAATTTATCGTAAAACCCGCCTGAATGACTAGTCGGGCAGGTTTGAAGTGGAAATTCCGTAATCCCGAAGCTTCGGGATAGGCTGTCCGCCCGGATCGGCATAGACTGGTTTGAGCCAATAACACATTACTGATTTAAGATATAGAACTTGTATCTTGTAGTAATTATCTTTTTCTGGATACATTATTATCAAATACAGATTATCTAGTTTAATATCGTATTTTTTTTCTATTATACATCCATATAAGCTCTGTTGTAAATTCTCTTAAACTATTTTCTTTATAAATAATGTCCTATTCTTAGGAAAGCCTACATATGCATTTCTTCCAATATTGGCACTTATCTTTTATTTTCTTTCGCCCATTGTCGCTATGTTTTCTAAAACGAAATTTATATATCGTCTTTTATAGAAATCTGAATCTCTGAATTATAATCGACGTTAGGTTTAAAGTGAAAAGCCCAATGAAAGAAGGTAGGCAACGAGAATACCCAATGGGAAAATGAAAATAGGAGCAACTCCAGCAAAGTAGATTCCACCTATCCTAAAATCTTTTTGATTTACTAAATTCGTGCTGTATGCAATTGCATTTGGAGGTGTAGATACTGGCAAAAACAAAGCACAACTTGCACTTAGAGCAATAATTAGAGGTACGGAAACCTGATATATTCCTGGCAGACCCAAAGTGATTGGAATCAAAATAGCTGCAGCGGCGGTATTTGACATTACGTTGCTCATTCCCAAAGTGAGATACCCAAATATAATGGCAAGCAATAAGAGCGGGAAATTAAAACTCTTAAGCATAACAATAAACTTATGAGCCAATCCTACATCTACAATAGCAAGTCCCAATGCGAGACCTCCAGCTACCAGCATTAGTGTATCCCAAGGAAGTCCACGTACTTGATCTGCCGAAATAATACTAGTGAGCGTAAGGACAACAATTGGTACAGCCGATGTAGCGGCCAAGGGAATTCCGTGAAGCGACTCGGTGCTCCAGAGAAGAACTGTAAAAAATAAGGTTATAATAACAATCCACTTCTCTTTCACCGGCACCAAATGTTCAGGCTCTTCATCTAAAAACGACAAATCGAGATCGACAACGTTGGTAATATTCTTGGAGGAGAGGTATTTCCAAAACGACCAAACCAAAAATAAGGCAAGTGGAACTCCAAATACCATCCAAGTAAGGAATGTAATTTTAACACCAATGGTTTCCAAAGCACCTACAACGATTGCATTGGGGGTGCTGCCAATGATGGTTCCAATCCCACCCACAGAAGCAGCGGCTGGTATTCCAATGAGCAAGGAACGTGTGAATGGATTTTCTTTGCCCAGCTTAGATACGAGAGGCATTATACTTCCAATCATCATGGCTGCGGTAGCCGTATTTGACATAAACATGCTCGCCACGGCAGTCATCATCATCAAACCGTAGAGTAGTCTTTTTGGTTTCGTTCCAAACCTGCGTACGGTAAAGCGAAATAGTGTTCGGTCAAGTTCGACTCGCTTCATGCCCTCGGCGAGGAAAAACCCACCCAGCAATAGCCAAATCACATCGCTGGTCCAAGCACCCACATAATCGTCTATTGGCATGGGAGTTTCTAAAAAATAATCGGATCCAAGGGTAAAGACTAAATAGCCAATAATAAAAATTCCTACGGCAAAAGGTGGTATTGCTTCTGTAATCCAAAGACCTAAAGCGAGAACAGTCAAAAAAAGCACACAGTCCATTGCAGGAGTGAAACCTTCAAACGGAATAAAATAAGTTACCAAAAATGCGATGACCACATTTCCTAAAAAAGTAGAGGTATTAAATAGTCTGCCTAATGTCTTATCGCGGTAATATTTAAATGAAGATCTTCTGGAATCGTTGCTTCCCATGTATTCAATTTTTTAAACTATTAAAGGCTTAAAATTGGATGTCAAATAAGTATGATGCAATTACTACACATTCATAAAACCACAAAAGTACTATAAATTACAAACGAAACACTTACATCAAAATTTATCTCATTTTTAAATTATTACTAACGTGATTGTATAAGAAGAGTAGGGCTGAAAATTGACAGTTACTATTGGGATGAAACACAAGCCGATTTTCTTATTATCTTTTTTTCTTAATAAGCCCACCCAAGGACTACTGCTACCAATTTAAAAAATAAAAAGTCGCAGTAAATTTAAAAATTTGGTGGACTTGAAAAAGTGACTGAAAGATTGGGTTGAGCAATTGGTTATCTATGAGCTTCATAGGTTATTGTTCCACTATTTTATTCCGTCTTTATCTTATAGTTACCCAATTTAAGAAAAGCACAAATTAATAACCACATAATTGCTGCGGAATAATCTTTAGCCTTGTAAAAGCAATGAGCAATATTATTTCTTAAGTTCATTCCATCTGAAGTAAAGAGAAATTTAAACAAGGCAATATCATCTTCTGGCACTAAATTTTTCAGCTTCTCGTTGTCTAGCCACTTTTCAAAAGAAATTCTTTCTTGAGTTCCGTTTTCTTTAATGTCAATTGTTTGTGCTCCAATATTTCTTGAAAATTCTCTCAAAATACCTTCAAAATTTAAAACTAAAGAGTCGATTGACAATATGTAACCAGAATAACTATTTGTATTGGTCTTTATGTCAATTTGTGATTGCATAAAGTAACTATCCAGTGCAGGTAATAAAACTTGAAGCCAATTATATGTTTCTAATTCTCCCGCAGGATTTCTCGTTGAAGACTCAATTCCATACCAAGTATTGTTTTTTAAAAACTTCCTTAATGATTGATAACTAATCTTGTTATTCTTTAAACCTTTGGAAAAAACCAACCACAAATGGCGCAAAGCAAAATTTTGTAATTGAATATGATAAGGATTAAAACTACTTTTCTTGTTACTACTAACATTCTTGTTAATATCAAAACTCATTGTACTAACTAAATCCATCATAACAGAATTTATCTTTTCATCTAGTACTTTAGCTTTCGGAAAAATTTGGTCAGACACCATCAAGTATTAGTATATTGTATTACTTTCTTCCTTTTCAATAAGTTCTGTTGTAAAATTGTCTAATGTTTCATACCATTTTTGTAGTTCGGGACTAGAATGTTCTGATTTAATCGATTTGAAATTTAAGTTGTTTTTTGCCTTTTCTATTAGAACAGTTACATCTTCAATTTTATTTTTATTCCCCGCTTTTTGATATTGCTTAAGTGCTTTTATCTAAAAATTGTGAACTACAAAACTTTCTTTATGGTTTGCGGAATCACTTAGATGATAGTCTCCAAGTCGATTTAGGTATTTTTTTTCGGATTTACCTAATTTAATAGATAATTCAATCAACAATTGAAGATATTGTTTTTCTAAATCAGGATATGATTTATTGTCAATCACACTTTTTGAATAATCCAAAAATTATTTAAAAAATTGTTTGTCAATTTTTCTACCTTCATTGGTTATAAAATCCATTAGAGAGAATTTTTGAAAACCACTAATATTTTTCTTTTTAAGGTTCCCTATTAAGAATTGGATAGATTCGTCAATCTGAAAATTTATAGATTGATTTAATAAAAACATATTCTCAAACATTTCAGAAAACCCTCTTTGAGAAAGATTATCATTTTTAGGAAGTGTCGTTGTTTTTAAAAATTTAAAATAATTACCTATTGCTAATTTCCTGTAATCTATATGCTTATATGAACTTTCCCAAAGTAAATGATTATATTTTGCTAAATGTTTCGAGCTTACAGAATCAGTAGAATTTGCCCTTATTTTGATATAGTCAAAATCTTCAAACAATGATTTTGATGAATAACTATTCTCATTGTTCGAGCACAACGGAATGTAAATACCTTTTCTAAAATTGAAATCTAAATAGTAAATTTCGAAGCTACATTTTTTCATTTCTTCCTCAGTTTCAATATCATCTGATAAAGATTTTAAGTGACTTGAAAGACCGAAATTATTGTCTTTTTCGATGTAGTCGTAATATTCATTTAAAGTTTTAAACATTCTTAAAATCGTGTTTTTTTTTCAGCTTACACACAACTACTTACATCACCTCAAACATACATTTTTAATGTTAAAATTTTTTAAGAAATAACTTTTTTTCTGAATAGAAATCTTTTTCAAACTTTAACACCTAACACCTACTTATAATCTAAATCATTTTTTAAATTTGGATATTTTCCGCATCATTGGAAATAATCCTATTTATGAAAGAGAAGTCTATAATACATCTAGATCTGGATACTTTTTTTGTTTCCGTAGAGCGTTTGATTAATTCAGAACTTCGTGATCGACCCGTGCTTGTTGGTGGACTCGGAGATCGCGGAGTAGTTGCAGCTTGCAGTTATGAAACTAGAAAACACGGCATACATAGCGGCATGTCGATGAAAGTGGCTAGAAATCTTTGTCCAGAGGCTACTGTGATTAAAGGAAATGCTTCCACTTATACCAAATACTCTCACTTGATTACAGATATTATTAAAAGCGAAGTTCCTTCCTTTGAAAAAGCCAGTGTAGATGAATTCTATGCAGATCTTACAGGAATGGATCGGTTTTTTGGAATCTACAGCTTTGCTAAAGAATTAAGAAAGAAGATCATCAACGAAAGTGGTTTGCCCATTTCCTTCGGACTTTCACAAAATAAAGTGGTTTCTAAAATAGCGACGGGAGAAGCCAAACCCAATAATGAAATACGTATCGCGATGGGAGACGAGAAATCTTTTCTAGCTCCTTTATCAGTAAATAAAATTCCTATGGTAGGAAATAAAACCTATCAAAAACTCATCAGCTTAGGAGTACAGAATATTAAAACCATCCAAGAAATGCCTTTAGAAATGATAGAAAGTGTTCTTGGCAAAAACGGAAAAACCATCTGGATGAGAGCACAAGGCATTGATCATTCGCCTATTACTCCTTTCTATGAGCGCAAATCTATTTCTATGGAGCGTACGTTTAATAATGACACCATAGATATGACTAGATTAAAAGCCACGTTACAGGCTATGGCAGAAAGTTTAGCCTATCAATTGCGCAACGCTAACAAACTCGCTTCGACTTTAACAGTGAAAATACGCTATTCAGACTATCAGACTTATACTAAACAAGTCAAAATTCCTTATACCAGCGCAGATCATATTTTGAGTCCCAAAGCCATAGAGCTTTTTGAAAACCTCTATCAAAGAAGAATATTAATCCGTTTAATTGGCTTAAAATTTTCGGGAATTGTAGGGGGAAATTATCAAATCAATCTCTTTGACGATTCAGAAAAAATGCTTCAACTCTACCAATCTTTAGATCATATTAAAAATAGGTTTGGAGAACGTAGCGTTCTTAGAGCATCTACGCTTGGCACGCGCAGCATTGGAGGAACACAAAATCCTTTTAATGGGGAACCTCCCATTGTTTTGGCTCACCGTAAACAATAAATAGATGTATCTTAATTGTCATACGTGGTATTCTATGCGCTACGGAATCTTTTCTGAAAAGCAATTGTGCGAACTGGCAAAACAAAATGCGGTTGATGCGCTTGCGGTAACCGATATTAATAGTACGACGGCTTGCCTAAGTTTTATAAAGATGGCAAAGCATTATGGGTTAAAAGCCCTTGTCGGAATTGATTTTAGAAACGAGCATCAACAAGTTTATGTAGGGATTGCCAAGAACAATGAAGGTTATTTAAGACTGAATAATTTTTTATCGTATCACTTAAAAGAAAAAATACCTTTTCCTGAAAAGGCGCCCAGTTTTGAAGATTGCTATTTTATTTATCCTTTTAAACCTGAAAAAAAATGGCATCTATCCCAATTGACAGAAAATGAATTTATAGGAGTTTCTTTTAAAAGCTTTCAGCAAGCGAAATTCAAGGATTTTTCAACTATAGAATCAAAATTAATTGCGCTCAATAGTTTAAGCTTTCGGAATAAAAAGGATTACAACACCCACCGACTTTTAAGAGCCATCGACAACAATACGCTTCTTAGTAAACTTCCGCAAAGCCAATGTGGTTTTCCTGAGGATAAAATGCATTCCTTAGAGGAAAGCTTAACACTTTTTGAACATCATCCTGATTTACTTAAAAATACAAAAAAACTAATCGATTCTTGCCATGTAGATTTTGAGTTTGAACAAAAAGTGAATCGGAATTTGCAAGTTTTTGGCAAGTCAAAAGAAGAAGATGAAAGCACGCTAAAAGAATTATGCTATGCCAATTTAGAAAAACGTTACGTGGAGCCATCTTCTAAAGTTTTGGAACGTGTAAAAAAGGAATTAGACGCGATTATTAGCTTGGGTTTTGTTTCATACTTTTTGATTAACTATGATATTATTCAGTATGCCAAGTCTAAGAAATACTCTTTTATAGGCAGGGGGAGTGGTGCTAATTCTGCCGTGGCTTATATTTTGGGAATCACTAATGTAGATCCCGTAGAACTAGATTTATATTTTGAACGTTTTATTAATAGTAGCCGGAGTTCTCCTCCAGATTTCGATTTGGATTTCTCTTGGAAAGATCGCGAAGATATCACGCAGTATATTTTTGAGCGTCACGCCAATACTGCTTTAATGGGAACTTATGTTACCTTTAAACATAAGGCGGTAGTACGAGAATTAGGGAAGGTTTTTGGCTTGCCCAAAGAAAATATGAATAGATTGGCTTCTGGATATTTTCAATGGGAGCAATTGGACGATTTAGAAAAATTGGTGCTTAAATATGGAAGTTACATTCAGGGGTTTCCCAATTATACCAGTGTACATTCTGGCGGAATTTTGATACTCGATCAACCTGTTCATCAATATGCGGCCACTTTTTTTCCGCCGAAAGGCTTTCCCACCATTCAGATTGATATGAATATTGCAGAAGATGTGGGCATACATAAGTTTGATATTCTAGCTCAACGTGGATTGTCTAAAATTACCGATGCAATTCAGCTTATTAAAGAAAATCAGCCAACAGCTCAGATAAAAGATATAGAAGATGTACAGCAGTTTAAAACCGATCCTAAAATCAATACGCTTTTAGCAAAGGGAGACTGTATGGGCGTTTTTTATATTGAATCTCCCGCTATGCGCGGATTATTAACCAAACTGCAAACCGATAATTACTTAAATCTTGTTGCGGCCAGTTCTATTATTCGTCCGGGAGTTTCTAGCGCAGGAATGAAAGAAGAGTACATAAAGCGTCACCGTTATCCAGAAAAAAGAAAGGAGGCTCACCCCGTATTGTACGAGATTATGCCCGACACCTACGGCGTTATGGTTTACCAAGAAGATGTGATGAAAGTGGCGCATCATTTTGCAGGATTAGATTTAGATGATGCCGATGTATTGCGGAGGGGAATGAGCGGAAAGAAAACTTCTAAAGGACAAATGCAAAAAATAGAAGCCAAGTTTAGGGATAATTGTAAAGCTAAAGGCTATGATAAAGCTTTGGTGGAAGAAATTTGGGTGCAGATATCTTCTTTTGCAGGTTATGCATTTCCTAAAGGGCATTCTGCTTCTTATGCGGTAGAAAGTTACCAGAGTTTGTATTTAAAATGTTATTTTCCGTTGGAGTTTATGGTAGCAGCCATCAATAATGGCGGCGGTTTTTACGCTATAGAAACCTACTTGCAAGAAATTAAAAATTGTGGCGGTTTCTTACACTTACCTTCTGTGAATAAAAGCGATTATCCTGTACTAATTGATGGCAAAGAAGTGTATTTGGGACTGGGCTATCTTAAAGAATTGGAGATTAAAACGGTTCGGTTAATTTTAGAGAATCGGGCTTTTTATGGAGTTTATACTTCTTTAGAAAATTTTATTGATCGGCTTAAAATTTCTGTAGAGCAAATTGCGATTCTTATTAAAGCATCGGCGTTCCGTTTCACCCAAAAAGATAAACATCAATTGCTTTGGGAGGCTCATTTTTTACTTCAGAAATCAAAAAACACCAATTCACAGCCCAAACTCTTTAGTAAGAAAGAGAAGAAATTCACTTTGCCTTCATTTTCGCAAAATTTCATCACCGAATATTATGACCAGTTGCAAGTCTTGGGACTTTCTCTTATAAATCCTTTTTTACTGCTGAAAGAAAAAGTAACATCTTCCGTTCGCGTAAATGAATTAAAAAACTATCAAGGCAAGCAAGTAACACTTTATGGCTATTTGATTACCGCAAAACGAACGCGAACAAGTAAGGGAGAGTCTATGCTTTTTGGTACGTTTTACAGTGAAGATTTCGAGGTTTTTGATACGGTTCACTTTCCAAAAGTAGCTTCGCATTTTCCTATACGTTCTAAAGGAATTTATAAGTGTACAGGGAGAATAGCGGTAGAGTTTGATTATGTTGCGCTAATTGTAGATTCTATTTATAAGATGGAAGTGCTGAGCAATCCTAGATTTGTTTCGAAATATTGAGAAAAGCACAAAATTTTGAGGGTTTACTTATGTTGTGGTGTCGCAGATCGCACAATTGGAAGGTCCAGTTAACTTGCCATTTTCACCAATTTCATATTTGCAACATTCGTTAAATCTCTTTTTTAGAATGCTTTTTGCTCTCCTAATTCTTGCTTTTACATTTTCAAGACTAATGTTTATCTGTTCTGCAATTTCTTTCTGTTTTTTTCCTTCGATATAAGCCAATTCAATTACCTCTTTATAAATGTGTGGTAATTCATTTATAAATTTATCAAAACAGCAAAAGTGTTCTAGTTCTTGCGAGCTAACTTCTTTATTAATCGAGAGTTTCTCTACATAAACAGATTCTTTACGGAAGTAATCTGCTATTTCATTTCTAGCAATCTGAAAAACCCACGCTCTTGCTTTTTCTTCCGCTTTAAGCTGAGGTAAATTTTTATGTATTTTTAAAAATGTGTTTTGAAAAATATCATTGGTAATGGCTTTATTCTTCACTTTTTTTAGGATGAAGAAATACAATTCTTCATTAAAATTATTCCAGATGTTTTGAGTTTCCATAGTCAAAAATAAATAAAGCTTAGTTTTTAAACTAAGCTTCGTAAAATTTAACAGCAATCACATTTGTTGCATTCGCATTTCTCACAAGGACAATTGCTTGTTGCGCAATTTTTGCAGTTGCAATTTGGACAGTCACAATCTGTACATTTACACGTATTCATAATTTTATATTTTAGGGTTCATTAAGTAGACTGGGAAATCTCTAAAAAGATACAATTTATTTGTCTTTTCTGAATAGATAAAAAGAATTGAAAATCTTTGTTTCAAAGAACAGGTTTTAGAAGCATTTGTTCTATTTCAGATAGATCTAAAAATAATTTTGATAAAGAAGTTTCTAATCAGCAAATGGCATCACTTTAAAAATGATGTAAATAGTTACAGCAGTGGGTTGCTAATAAAAAATAGGTGAATAGTTGAAAAAAACCAAGAAGCAAAAAAGAAAATGAATAATAACAATTAGCGAATATCAAAAGGGAGAGAGAAATGAAAAGGCTCGCTTTTATACATTAAACATAGTTAGGAGAATTTCTTTTCTAAGTGGTTTTTCTATAAAATCTTTCACAAGACGGCTATCTTTTGCGCGGTTAATGTCTTTTGGGTCTATGGAAGAAGAGAGAATGTAAATTTCATATTGTTCTTTTATAGAAGTATCAAAAAGATTAAATTCTTCGAGATACTCCCACGCAGAGAGGCTTGGCATATTGATGTCTAGAAAAAGCACTATTTTTTCGTTAGGTTGGCTATGGTTGGATTGAGATTTCATAAACTCCAAACTGTCTTCAGGAATACTAAAAATATGAATAAGCACATCGTCAAATGCTTTGGTTAATATCATTCTGGTAAGAATATTATTTAGCGCATCATCGTCAACAATGATAAAATGTTTTTGTGATTTTGTCATTTTATTTTTTATTTAAGTTTCAAACACGATTGTAAATTCAGTTCCTTTATTGAGTTCACTATCTATTGTTATTTTTCCGCCGAGCGATTCGACTTGAGTTTTCACCATGAATAACCCCATACCTTTTCCTTCTACATTGGAATGAAACCGACTGTAGAGACCAAAAATCTTATCGCCTTTAGTTTTCATATCCAGTCCTAAACCTTTGTCTTTAAAGGTAAGGATTATTTTTTCATTTTCTTTTCTACTTTTTATTTGAATGATTGGTGCTTCATTTGGCTTGGCATATTTAATACTATTGCTTATAAGGTTATAGAAAATACTGTACATATAACTTTTGAGCGAAAAGATTTTATTTACTTCAGCAAAGTTGGTGGTAATGTTTACCCGATGCTTCTCAATGAGATTGCCCACACTTATAAGGATACTATCTACCAATTCAGAAAAAAATATCATTTCCTTTTTTTCATGAACCTCACCTTTATTTTGTAAAATACTATTAATATCTTTGATGACTGTATCTAGTTCATTTACAGATGCTGAGAGCCCTTGCATAGATGCTTCTCGTTCTTGTGGAGTGAGTATTTCATTCTTTAAAATTTCAGCAAAACCAATAATATTGGCTGTAGGAGCGCGAAGATTGTGAGATACGATATAAGAGAATTGTTCTAAATCACTATTACGCTGAACAATATCAGAAATCATTTTAGTACGTTCAATCTCTGCTTTCTTTCGTTCTGTAATATCTTGGGAACTACCGTAAATTTTACTACATTCTCCATTAACAAACTCTGCTTCACCAATTGTTCGCATCCATTTAATATTCCCTTCAAAAGAGATAAATTGTAACTCTTCATCCCAAGGGATTCCATCATCTATGCATTGCTTTGCCAATGCAGATATACTATTCTTCGTTTCTTCATCAGTAAAAATTTTTATTCCATCGGAGAGCTCTGGTACAAAATCAGGGCTAGCATCCAGAATTTCTTTAGTAATGTCAGACCAATACACTCCGTCTTTATGTAGGTCAATTTCCCAGCTTCCAATTCTCGCCAGTTTATTCGATTTTTCTAAAAGATTTTCTAAATGTTTCTTTTCGGTAATATCAGAAACCATTCCTAAGGATCCTTTAAACCTACCGTGGTCATCAAAAATAGGATTGGCAGAGACTTTAGTAAGAACATGTTTCCCGCTTTTAGATACAAACGTGTATTCAAGACTTTCAGTTATATTTTTGCTTCTTCCTTCTCTTGCCATCAGAGTTTCATTCTTACCATTTTCTCCCATAAAGTGGTAGTTTTCTTTACCCAGCATTTCTGCTTCGGTATATTCGAGCATATCGCATATTTTCTTATTTACAAAAGTGGTTCTACCATTTTCATCGAGCAACCAAATTCCTTCTTGGGCGGTTTCTACAATTTTTCTATATTTCGTCTCACTTGCTACAATTGCTTTTCTCGATTCTATTTGCTCTGTAACGTCGTTAATGAAAAAGAAAACCCCTTCTATTTCTCCTTTAATGTTTCTATATGCTTGGTAAACGCAGTTTATATATACATTAGTCAATTTTCCCTTCCCTTCTTTATCTATTTTAACTAACTTCTCCCTATTAGTATGTGATTCATCAGTGCGATATACATTATCTAATATATCAATAAATCCTTGGTCAATTACTTCTGGAAGTACTTCTTCAACCGTTTTTCCAATAATATCTTTTTTGCCTATCATTTGCAAATACAGCGGATTAGTCATTTCAAAAATATGATGAATACCTTTTAACACGCCAACTGCAGATGGAGCTTTTAAAAACATATTATAAAATTGATCTCTTTCATTTTCTGTAGCTCTATCCGCTATTTTTCTCTCGGTTATATCTTTCGCTAAACAAAAAAATAAGTCGGATTTTTTATCCCATTTAACCGACCATAATAGAGGTACTATTTTTCCATTTTTATGAACATATCGATTTTCAAAAGCAGGCATTTGGTTATTGCTCTTAAAAATTTGGGAAGTAGCTTTGGTAATTTCAGTATCTTCGGCATAAACGAGATTCATAAATTTTGTACCTTTAAGCTCTTCTGGAGTATATCCCCAAATTTGTTTTGATGCAGCGCTAACATTTACAAACTCTCCATCCTTATTCACCGTACAAATAACATCTAGAGAAGAATCAAGTATTTTATGATATTCAAAAAGTGTCTTTTTTAATTCTGCTGAAGTTTCTTTGAGCTTGTTTTGAGCAATCTTGGTTTCAGTAATCTCTTGATGAGAGATCACAACTTTAGAATCATCTTCTCCAAATTTAGTGACCGAAAGATGAAACCATCGTTTTCGTAAAGGAGAATGGCAAGGATATTCCATTTCAAAGAAGTGCTTTTCTTTTTTAAAAATAGACTGAATGCCAGTTAAAGCAACTGCTGCATCGCTATCTCCCTTATTTGCTGCATTTTCGCAAACGCTAAAGTAATTATTTCCAGTAGCGACTCGCTCTAAAGAGGTAACGCCATTCTCGATAGCAAAATTATTCCAGGCAGTATTTGTGGCGATGAGGTTGCCATTTTTATCTATGACAGCAATATGTGCTTTAATAGAAGAAAGTACACCCGTATTCATTTCTTGAGTTTCATGCAATTCTAGCTCTGCTCTATGTTTATTTATGGCGTTTAAAACTGCCTGTGGTAGCCTAAGCATACGATCTTTGAGGATGTAATCTTCTGCGCCAGCTTTTAGAGCTTCTACTGCAAATTCTTCCGTTATAGTTGCTGAAACCAATAAAATAGGAACTTTTATTTCTTTTTGTTTCACTATCTCTATTGCTGCCATAGAATCGAAAGAAGGAACTCTATGTTCTGCTAAGATAATATCTGGAACAAACTCTTCGAGAGCTTTTTTAAATGCAGACTTATTATCAACTACCCTGGTTTTAAATGGAAAACTGCCTCTCTGAAGTTCATTTTATACTAGTTGAGCATCTTCAGGAGTGTCTTCGAGATGTAATATTTTTAATTCTGTAGTCAATTCTATGCGTTTTTTAGTCGTTTGATAAGAGGTTGATGATGTGACAACCCATAATGGTTAAGTTTGATAACATTTTTTAGAGCTCAATTGAACTCCAAGGGTTTTGCAATGTAGCTATTGAAATTATGCGAAGAAGTAAACTATTTTAAAGAAAATGATTTACGTTAATCTTCAAGAGTATTTCAACCTTACTTGGACAAAAAAAATGCCCATATTCCCAATTATAAGGAATAAGACAATGGATAAATCTTACTTTGCAAGTCTCTTACCTAGTGAAATTTGCATCATATTTATAATTCTATAGGAGAATGACAGTAATTTTTTCGCATTTCCTATTTTACATTTTTTATAAGTTTTTTACTTTTAAATCAAAAATCTGTCTTGGCGCAAAAGCATTCTGTTAATTCTCTCAATTTCTATTTAAGTGCTTGCTTTTTTACAGCATACGTATCAAACTCAATTCTGATTTAAAATTATAAGCCTAAATATAGGAAGTAGCTTAGAGAAAAACAACCTTCTTTTTTAGTGAAGCATCAACTGTTATGCTTCGGAAGTAATTTGAAGTGGATTTTAAATTTAAAATAAACTCACATTTTGGCTGTTTATTTTTTTTGATTGTTTGCTATCTTATTCTCTTTTTTTAGGATATTGCAGCGAAGTATTTTAGTTCAATTTAAAATTCAGCAGGAATAAAATTTTAAGTATGGCATTTATTTGGGAAGCCATTTTTGTTTATACTATAGCTATTTAAGTATTTAAAGTGTTTAGCTTAAATATGCTATGGAGAATTGGATGCGCTCAAAACGAGTATTTTTTAAATTCTAGGAGTATATACTACTTCTTGTTTTTAAGATTAACACGCAAACTTGACTTCAAGATAGTACGTACTAAAAGTGCATTTGTTTAGAATATAATTAATTTTTCTTGCGCGTTTGTTTTCATTTCTTCGGAAGAGATCTGGTGCGCTTACTTGTGTTTACACTTTCATTATTTAGTAAAGCAGAAACCTCTGTTTAATTATAAGCTAGATTCAAGTAATAAACGCAACTTTTGAGTTAAACAAAAGTTTTTCCATCATTTCTAATGGTGTATCAAAATTA